>NZ_CP049271.1 GCF_003048595.2 Campylobacter concisus
TAAGAGGGCTTGAAATATAGCGGTCTTTAAAGCCTTGCGATACTCTAATTCTCAAGACTTTGTTTTTACTATCGGTTTCTATACTTGGAAAAATAACGTCTTGTCTTAGGTCGCCTAGCTCGTTAATTTCATATCGAAATTTAAACTCTTGAAGCTTGCCTATCTTGTCTAAAATTTCTTTGCGGTAATTCGTTCCTTGTGAGATTTGCGCCAGCTCGAAAAGCTTGTTAAAATCAAGCTCTAGCGTGTCGCCGCTAGCCTTTCTAAACTGCTGCAAAAGGGTAAAGAATACGTTTTGCTGCGCCTCATTCAGCGAATTAAATTTTAGCTCGTGTAGTTCGTTTGAATACTTTACAACTTCATTCATTTTTAGCCTTTTTATTTTGGGGCATTATAGCACCATAAAAGGACGTATGTCAATATTATGTCCTTTATTCAAGGACACTGCGGAAAATCTATCCCCTTATCAGAGGAAAATCTCTACCCTTATCGCGGAAAATCTATCCTTGAATAGTGAGAAATCTGTTGCTATATCAGTGAGAAATCTGTTGCTATATCAGTGAGAAATCTGTCCTTGAATAGTGAGAAATCTGTCCTTGAATAAGTGAGAAATCTGTCCTTGAATAGTGAGAAATCTGTCCTTGAATACCCCTTGCCAAGCTCGACGCCATCGGCTCTAGCGAATACCTAAAAGATAAGAAAAGGTTTTTAAAAAGATGTTAAAAGGCGCGCGCGAAAAAAAATCGACCACTTTTTTGAAAAAATCTGACTATGAATTCGGACGCTTCAGCAGAGCTCAAATTGCTAGCGCAATTTTCGTCCGCGAGTTTTACGCCTTGCATAGTCGCTACGCTCCGCAAGGCTTTGGCAATTAGGCGAGCAGGTGCTCGAAGGGGCACTTATGGGGTTTGCACCCCATACCCCAAATTTTTGAAGCAAAGAAACCAAAGGGCTTTAACTCTTGAAGCCCCACTAGGGGGCTAGGCTTAAGAAGCCTTTGTAACTAGCAAACAAAGTGCTATAATTACAATCAAGATGTTAAAAGGCATTTAAAATCGCCTCCCTTCAGAGGTGAAATTTAAAGCCAGAGGTTGCGACCCTTTGGCTTTAACCTCTACCAAAATTATATCAAATCACATTTTAAAAGTGCTAAGGCAAACACGCAGTGGCAAACTTAGCACCAGCAAACGAAGTGCGGTAGTCTTTATTGACGCCTAGCTTTAAAAACTCTCTCTTTGTTTTCAGGCTGTAAAGGGGTCAAATTTGACCGCTGTTGAGTTTTCTCTATTTGTTCGATAAATTCCTCGTCTTTTTCTTTCTCGTTCAATAGCGGCTCTGTAAGCTCACTAGAAAAGATATTCTTGATAAAACTAAAGACATCTTTTGCGTGATCTCTGACGTAGGTCATTGCCTTTGATATAAAATTCTTTAGCTCGCCGTTCTCTTGCTTGAGATTGATAATTTGGATTTCTTGAGCTTTGATAGTTTTATTTTTTTCCTCGAGGTCTTGCTCGAGCTTTTTTGTATATAGGCTACTCTTTGCCACTTCTTCGGCTAGTTCTTGCTGTTCTAGGCGCAGCCTTTCTATTTCATCTCGCCTTTGTTTGTCAAGCGCCTTAAGCCTCTCAATTTCTGCTAGTAGTTCATCTTTGCTAAATTCCTGGTCGCTCTTTTTTATGCTCGATAAGCTATCAAAAAAGCCTTTTAAAAATCCCTTGCCCTTACTCTCTTTACGCTCTTGCTCTAGTATGGTGTTACGCTCTTTGAGGCTTAAAATTTCTCTCTCCAGCTGCTCTTTTTGCTGCGCTGCCTTTTTGTATTGCTTATGACTTAGGCGTTCAGCCTCTGAGTTTTCTTGTCCTCGCTCCATTTGCAACATTTCGGCAACTGCTGTTTGTAGCTCTCTTAGGTCGGCTGGCTTGATTTTCTCTTTTCTCCAGTTTTGCTGTCCGTCCTTAACCGTTACGAAAGTTATATGAGCGTGAAAGTTATGCTGTGGCTTGTCGTTTTTATAATGCCCCTCATCTCTATGCACGGCAATAGTGGCGCAAGTGATATTAAATTTCTGCTCGATATACTCCGCCACTTTTTGCACGTCCTCGAGCGTGTGATTTTTATTGAGATTTAAAACGGCTTCCCAGTGTGAATTTTCAAAAGTTGGTCTTTTGCCTTTTTTTGTTCCGTATGATTTTAACTTCTCGTCAAAAATTTCTCTAGCTGATTTCTCATTTTGCCAGTAAAAATTTTCTAGTCGGTCGGCTGGCTTTAGTAAATAATTTGGTTCATCTTTTCTAAAATTATGGTCGTAAGAATGCCCCTTGGATTTTTGAAAATTGATAGATGATTTTGCCATTAGTTAGCCTTTGTAAAATCTCAAGCTTGTGAGAGATTTTACCGCACGATTTATTAAAACTTGTTTTAATAAAGGATAGTGCGCACTATCCTTTATTACTCGCAAGCTCGTAATAAAGTCGTGCGTAATGCAATTTACATTCTATATCTGTTACCTTTGTAGATACCTAAAATTTCCACTAGGATTTCATATCTAAATCTAAACGGAATTATGTATTCCTGAAAAAATAAATCTGATATATCTCTGCGCCCAAAAACTTGGTTCATACGATACCTAAATGGGTCGCTAGGAACGATTGATATTTTTTCTAAAAGTCCCCTTTGAAATTCTGCTGCCTTTTCTGCGCTTGCCTCTGCAAGAGTAGTCAAAATTTCATTTAGCTGGTTATTAAAATTTGCGGTAAAAGTTACTTCTCCCTTTTCGACTTTTATGTTTTCTAAGCTCTTACTCGAGCGGCTTTTCATCTCATCAAAGCTATAAAAATCCATTTCTCCCAGCAATACCCTCATTAGGGTTTCTCTTAGATTATTTGCGTCTTTCTCTATTATATCTATGCGTGGGTCATAGTATGATATAGACGCTTGTGGGTCAATATCTCTTATTAGTGTTTCTATCGCATTAATAGTGCTATGCTTTGCTGTGGTTGTTATGCGTATTGAAGTTACCATCATTTTAAATCTCCGTCTAAAAACCTAAGAAATTTTGTAGGTGTTTTATGCTCTCGAAAGTCATTTCGGTTATGTAGTCATCATCAGAATTTTTTAGCTTGGCTTTGATTTTATCCTGGTAATAATTTAGCTCAATAATTTTTAGGGTGTCATATTCTTGGGTGTTTGGATTTTTAACTCTGACACTTTGGAAAAGGTAGGCTTTTAGCTCGTCGATTTTGTTTTGTTTCAAAGATCGCAGCCTCTCTTCTCTTTGGATATCTCTTGCAATAGTTGCTAGATTTCTTTCGTTCTCTTTCTCGTCCTTTTCAAGCTCTGAAACGGGCTGCGGCATAAAAGTAAATTCTAGCGTTTCAATCTCTCGCCCTTTTTTAAATTTTCGGACTGATAGTTTTTGAAAAGGTGTGCGGCGCATATCAAAAAGGTTTCGTTCTGCCGATAGCTCTTTGATTGTAGGCTTTAAAATTCTTTTATCAATATCGCAAGATTGATAACTTTCAGGAATACCCAAAAGCTCTTTAAAATCATCGTATCGAATGCACCAGCGTCCAGTTTGGCGATATTGTTTTAAATAGCGGTAGATTGTTTTTGTGTATGTGCCGTTAAGATTTACAAACTCCGCTAGCTCGTATCTAGTCCAGCCTT